>NZ_NFKG01000020.1:0-40985 GCF_002160275.1 Pseudoflavonifractor sp. An187
CGGACGGGTGCGTTCTCCGGTAATATTTTTTGTGAGTTCAATGCAAATACCAGTTGACCGTGGCACTCATATACGGTACACTGATCTTGCTTGTTATAATTTGTCTGCACAAACAAATTATAAAGCAAATGAAACGAGAGGCCAACCCCCAAAAAGGTTAGCCTCTCGTTTTGTTGTTCTGGCCTATTTTGCAACAGGCCCCTCTTTTATACCTAGACGATTGTCAAACTTGACATTGAGCAGAAGTCTGCATGTTCTGGATAAAGGCGCTGAGGGCGGGAGAGCTGTGCTTGCGGGGATAAGCGCAGTATAGATCAATGAAAAGGGGTTCCACCACCGGGAGAATGCAAATATCGGAAGAGGTAATGATGCAATTTTTCATGGATTGTTGGTCCAACAGTAACACGCCCTGCCCTTGGGCACATCGGTGTATGGCCACCAGAGGGGAGGGGGTGGAGACAATGTTCTGGAAGGTGATCCCCAGCTCTGCACAGGACTGAAACAGAGGCGGGTAGATGGCCTGGTAGATTTGTGGTACCAGCAGCTGCTCATTGGCAATTTGGAAGACGGAAACGGCGGCGTTCTGGGCCAACGGGTGGTGTTTTGGTAAGACGACACAGGCGGGGTCTCGCCACAGCAGTGTAAATTGCAGTTCTGGGGCATTGAATTTCTGGGGGAGTATGGCCCCATCAAACGTCCCAGTTTGGACATGGTCCAAGCAGGCCTCCACCCCGTAATAGCTGTATTCCACGTCACAATCGTTGCATCGGTTGGGGAGCATGTGCATCATCATGCTGTAGACACAGGCATCCATGGAGATGCGGAGATTGCTTTGGGAGGACTGGGAGACGTGGCGAAGAGCGGAGCAAGTCTCGTCCAACTCCTCCAGAATGTGGGTACATCGAGCGTAAAAGTAGTTGCCCTGTTCGGTGAGCCGCAGACCGTTGGCCGTGCGGAGAAAGAGGGTGCATTTCAGATCCTGTTCTAACGTGCGAATGACATAGCTCAGACTCTGCTGGGTTACGTAGAGCCGTTTGGCTGTGTGAGACAAATTAAGATCCTTACATATTTCGCAAAAATAATAAATTTTCTTAATGGTCATAGCTGTCACCTCTCGCTCTATCTGAATGGTATATATGTTAGACGAGTGGGGGCAAGGAAAAGTTGATATCTTTTGAAAAATTTTTTGTAGCTGAGACTGGAGCTAGACAGACCGTCAAATTTGCTTTGGGAGAAGCGTGGTATGGATGACGAAAAATTTTGGAGAATTCTGTATATTGTGCTGAAAATCTCGGTGAATACTGCAGGGAAGAGGGACAAATTCAGCTGTTTTCACCAAAGGGACAGGGTATAATTCTATATCACAAAAAAATATTGTCCAAACCCAAGAAAACTCTGTTTTACAATGTAAAGTAATCGTGACATACTAAATAAGAAATACGTTGGTACGGCTGGCAACAGGAACGATGCACAATGATACAAACAGGCAATGGCTTTTTCGGGAAGCATGTGTCCCGGGAATGTTGTTGCCTTTTTTGCCAGTACGCTGACACACAGAACAGGAGGAGTAAACGGTGAAAAAAGGTAAGCAATTTGCATCCCTGCTGCTGACCGGAGCTATGCTGTTGAGCTTTGCGCCCATGTCTCTCAGGGCAGTTGCATTATCGTCAGAGGGCGTAGGACAGACCCTGGTGATGTCTGGAGAGGACCGCAGTGGGGTGGAGACCACCAATATCAACCTGGCGGAAGGACGGCCTGTCACCGCCAGTGGCGCATACAGCGGAATGCCCGCATCCAACCTGACAGACGGCAGCACCGGAACCCGGTGGGCCTCTCCTTCAGGTAATAATGAGGATGTATATAACAGTTGGTTTTATGTTGACCTGGGAGAGGAGCCGGTCCGATACAATAAAATTGAGCTGGCCTTCGAGAATACCCCACAGAAGTACCGGGTGGAGGTATCCGACAACGGCCAGGACTGGCAGGTGGTGGAGGAAGTCGTCCACGAGGACAGTGCTACCTTGCCCAAGGGCCAGCCGGATACTCTGGTGTTTGACCAGCCCCTGACTGCCCGGTATGTAAAGTTCCAAGGCGTGGAGCCCCGCCACAATGCAGACGGCTCCATCAATGTGTGGGGGTATTCCCTCTATGAGTTCCGGGTGTACCAGGCCCCCGCCCCGGACGACGAGTGTGTGGCCCAGGCCAAGGAGGATACCACCTTGCCTCAGCGAGCCAAGCGGGACTTTACGCTGCCGCTGACCCACGACAACGGCACCTCCATCACCTGGGCATCCAATAGTGAGTGGATTACCATAAAGGGCGGCACAGCTGTGGTGAAGCGGGACACCGTAGACCAGAGTGTGACCCTCACCGCCACCTTCACCAAGGGCGACGTCACCGACACCCGGGACTACACCGTGGTGGTGCCTGCCGACCAGCAGGTGGAAGGCGCATATGACATCTATCCCATCGTACACCGTGCCACCTATCAGGATACCGCTCTGTCCATGACCGACGAGGTGAATCTGGTGCTGGAGGAGGGCCTGGACGAGGCCACCCGGGCCAAGGCCCAGAAGGTGCTGGAGGAGGACGGCATTCAGGTGTCCGTCTCCCAGGACGTGGTGGAAGGGAAGACCAATGTTCTGGTGGGCATTGATAACGATGCTGGCGTAGACAATGAATGGTTTGATGGAAAGTATGACCCCACCCTGTCCACCGACAACAACGACGGGTATGCTCTGGCCGTGGATGATGCCACCGACACCATTGCCATCATGGGCCGGGACAGCAACGCCGCGTTCTACGGCGTGACCACCCTGGACCAGATTTTGGAGCAGACCCAGGCGGACAGCATTCGAGACGTCCTCATTGAGGACTATGCCGAAGTCCAGTTCCGTGGGTTTATCGAGGGCTTCTACGGCACTCCCTGGTCCCATGAAAACCGCATGAGTCTCATGGAGTTCGGCGGGGACTTCAAGATGAACTCCTACCTATACGGTCCCAAGAATGACCCCTACCACGCCGGACAGTGGCGGGACCCCTATCCGGCGGACAAGCTGGCTGAGCTGCAGGAGCTGGTGGAAAAGGGCCATGAGACCAAAGTGCAATTCGTGTGGGCCGCCCACATTGGCGGTAAGATCGACCTGGCGTCTGAGGAGGACTTCCAGGCCCTGTGCGACAAGTTTGACCAGATGTACGACATTGGCGTGCGGCAGTTCGCTCTGTTCTTTGATGACTCCGCCACCAACAACACAGACTTGGTGAACTTCGTCACCCGGCTGGACAAGGAGTACATCAAGGCTAAGGGAGACGTGGCCCCCATCATCTTCTGTCCTCAGTATTACCGCAAGGACAGCGGCAGTCAGAGCACCATCAACTACTTAAAGCAGATCAGCCAGTTCCCCGAGGACGTCCAGATCATGTGGACTGGCGACAACGTGGTGTCTGCCATCAAGCAGAGCACGGTGGACTGGGTCACCCAGTACATTGAGCGCCCGGTGTACATCTGGTGGAACTACCCGGTGAATGACCTGGGCCGGGCCAGCTACGTCCATATGGGTCCCTCTCAGGGTCTGTATCCCGGGGTGACCAACATCTCCGGCTTTACCTCCAATCCCATGAACCAGGCCCAGGCCTCTAAGATCTCTCTGTTCAGCGTGGCCGACTACACCTGGAACACCGAGGACTATGACAGCCAGGAGAGCTGGCAGGCTTCCTTTACCCGTGTGATTCGGGACGACCCGGAGGCTGCAGAAGCCCTGAGAATCTTCTCCGCCCACTCCTCTGCGGGCAACAATCCCTTTGGGGTGCAGGAGTCCGTGTACATGAGAGAGCATCTGGATGCCTTCCAGAATGCCCTGATGAATGGCGAGGACCTGACCCAGGCCGCGGCAGACCTGGAGGCGGATTTTGATGAGATCATTGCTGCCGTGGACACCCTGAAGGCCTATAAGGGCACCGGAAACATCTCTGGGGAGATCTCCCGTTGGACGGACAAGCTCCAGAAAGTGGCTGTGGCCCTCAAGCAGATGGTGATAGATGCAGCCACCAGTGATCCCGCCTCTCCCGATGACCCCGCCTCGGTGGAGAAGGCCATGGAGGTCATTGAGCGCAACCGTACCGCCTTCCAGCAGGCCAAGAACGCCTCGGGCACCGTGGCCTCTCAGGTACTCATTCCCTTCGGCGACAACCTGTTGGCCTCTCTGGAAGCTCGGCTGATGGCGAACATCCACCTGGACCCCGCCCCGCAGGGCTATGGCTCCATGGATATGCTGGACTATACCAAGATTGTAGACGGTGACCGCGCTTCCTCTACCGCCACCGGAAGCTATTTCCCGGTGAATGTGGGAGCCTACTTCGGAGTGAACCTGGGCCGCGTCACCGACCTTGATAACCTGACCATCTATATGGCAGAGGACGCCTACTTCAAGAAGGGCGTGGTGGAGGTCTCCACCGACAACAAGACTTGGACCGAGCTGGGCACCTTTGACGGCAGCACCGTACATCTGGAGGGGCTGGATGTCAAGGCACAATTCATCCGCTACCGGGCCACCGAGGAATTTGTGGATGAGAACACTGGCTCTCCCAACGGCATGCTGGGTATCCAGGAGTTTGTGGTCAATGAACCCACCAGCGCCACCCTGTACACCAATGTGGAGGATCTGGACGCTGCGGTGAATTACGAGAGCGGCCGGGTGAGCCTGGAGAACGTATCCGGCGTGACTCTCCAACCCGGAGAGTACATTGGCTTCCGGTTCAACACCCTGAAAAATGCCCACTCTGTGGTGGTGGATGAGGCGTTGCGGGACCTGAGTGCAGAGTATTCTCTGGACGGAGAAGAGTGGAAGCCCATGGACTGGGCCTCCTCCGACTGCATGACCGCCCTGTATGTCCGTATGTGCAACACCAGTGATGAGGCCCGCACCTTTGACCTGGAGAAGCTGGAGGTGCGTCTGGGCGGCGTCCATCCTGAGATGACGGCAGAGGCCAAGAACATCGTCACCTGGTCCGGTTCTGCCGCCAACATGGTGGACGGGAATCGGGATACCACCTTGTGGCTCAAGCCCAGTGAGAACCGCACATTTATCCTGGATTTGGGCAAGGCCGTGCCCATTTATGACGTGAAGATCCACTGTGTGAAGGACGCTCTGTCCAACGGTCAGATTCGGCTGAGCAGCGACGGCACCACCTGGAGCGAACCCATCTCCTTCTCTGGCGCAGGCCTGGAGAACTTGGTGGAGTGCGGGGCAGTGGAGGCCCGGTACATTGAAATCACCGATAACATCCCCTCTAAGTGGATTCAGGTAGGGGAGATCGAGGTGAACACCACCGTGCCCGAGGACGTGCTGCGGGTCAGCGGCAGCGTCGGCGATGTGGATCGGCTGGTGGACAGCAATCTGTTTACCTCGGTATCTGCGGGCCAGGAGGCTGGCGAAGTGGTCTGGAACAATGCCGGGCTGGACATCACCAACCTGGTAGTGGTGAAAAACAGCGGTGCCGTTGTCACGCTGTGGGCAGAGCAGGAGGACGGCACTTGGAAGGAAGTGACCACCGTCACAGACGCCTACGGAGATATTGATCTGGGCGAAGATGCCCATGCTTCTGCGTTTAAGTTTACCTGGAAGGAGAACTCCGGACTGACACTCCATGAGATTGGGGCCTACAAGGTAGATCAGACGCCGGAGCAGGTGAACAAGACCCTGCTGGAGAAGACCATCGCCTATGCCAAGGGCCTGGACACCACCGGTGTCACCGACTCTGCCAAGGCTGCCTTTGAGAAGGCGCTCCGTGAGGCCGAGGCTGTCATGGCCGACGCCAACGCCACCCAGACTGAGGTGAACGCCGCTTGGGACAATCTGCTGGAGGGCATCTGGGGTCTGGGCCTGGTGCAAGGCGACAAGACCATGCTGGAACAGCTCATCAACAAGGCGGAAGGCATGATTCCCAATGAGGACAAGTACATAGCCGACCACTGGAAGGAGCTGGTGGACGCTCTGGCCGCTGCCAAGGACGTGATGGCGGACGGCGACGCCATGGAAGAGGACATCCAGCCCGTGGCCGAGGCACTGCTCAACGCCATTCTGGCGCAGCGCTTCAAGGCGGACAAGTCCATTCTGGAAGACCTGGTGAACAAGGCCGAGGGCATGGATCTCTCCAGTTGTACCGCTGAGAGCGTGGCTGTGTTCCGCTCTGCTCTGGCTGAGGCTCAGGCCGTCATGGCGGACAATAGCCTTTCCGAGGATGATCAGGAGACCGTGGATGCCGCTGTGGAGAAACTCACCCGTGCCATGGACGGTCTCACCGCCGGCGGTGCTCCCGATGCCACCGACAAACCTGAGACCTCTCAGAAGCCTGAAACCACCCAGAAGCCGGAGAACAACGTGCCTCAGACCGGGGACAACAGCGGTTTGATGCTGTGGCTGACGGCTGGATTGGCCTCTCTGGGCGGAGCAGTAAGTGTTTTGTTTAAAAAGAAAAGACAGTAAATGCGTCAGCAGTAAGACGCTTTCTGTAAAAAGCAGTGGAATATGGGCGGTACACACCCCCACAGAAATTGGTCAAGGGTTTGTGTGTGGGGTGTACCGCCCTGAGTCGGGCATCCGATGCAGCGTAAGAATGGAAGGTGATAGGCAAAGGAAAGATTTTGAGAAGATGCTTTATTTTCTTATGACATGGGAGGTAAGAACATGAAAAAGCATGGTCGTTGGCCTGCCCTGATGCTGGCAGGCGCAATGATGGTAAGCAGTGTGGCAAATGTGGGGTTGATGCCAAATGCTCGGGCAGCGGGTGATTCGGAATACCCCAACCTGGCGCTGAGCAAGCCCGCTACGTCCAAGAATGACGAGGGCTATGGCTTGGTGGCGTCCAACGCCGTAGACGGCTCTTGTACGGGTGACAACGCCAATTCCCGTTGGTCCAGTGCCATGAGTTCAGGCGAGACCTGGCTGATGGTGGACTTGGAGAACTACGCCACCATTCACAGCTTCCAGGTGGTGTGGGTGGAGCCCCACGCCAATCCGTACAAGATTCAGTTTAGTGCCAACGGCACCGACTGGGTGGATGCGTATGTGGATGATGACGGTGTAAACGTGGACGAGCATACCGAGCATACCAAGGACGTCAACGGCGGACAGCGGTTTGATCCTCACACCTTGACCTATACGCTGGATCAGCCTCTGGAGGGTATGCGCTATGCCCGTATGTGGGCCAATAAGCAGGGCGGAGGCTATCCCTGCATTGGCGTCTATGAGTTCCGGGTGTTTGGCGAAGAGGGCGAAGTGGTGCAGGAACTGCTCAACAAAGACCCTGCCAACCTGGCCCTGGGCAAGACAGCCAGTGCCTACGCTTCTCCCATCTCCTATTGGGGACCGGACAAGATGACAGATGGCATCATCAACCGCACTGCTTCCAAGGGCGACCAATCCAGATGGTCCAGCGAGGCAGGCGCTCCCGGCTGGGTGCAGATCGACCTGCGTCAGCCTCAGGAGTTCCAGATCATCAATCTGGAGTGGGAGCAGCCCGTGGTGGAGGACTACCACATTGAGGTTTCCGATAACGGTTCCGACTGGACTACGGTCTACACCGCAGAGAAGAACACGGAAGGGTATCCGGTGTCTGATCGGGTCACTCTGGACGCCCCTGTGACTGCCCGATATGTGAAGGTGGCCATTGACAAGCTCAAGGAGGGGGCTTATCCCAGCTTGTCCCTGTACGAGGTGGAAATTTATACCCCTGACGTGAGCGGTACTGACAAGACCACCAATAAGGACATCAGCGTGTCCAACGGGACAGACGCCTCTGTGGTCACCGACGATAATCTGGAGACCGTGTGGCAGGGTGCCAGCGGCGACTCCTTCACCGTGGACCTGGGTGCCTCCCTGAAGTACAACCGCTATCAGATCCAGTGGGCCACCGCAGCTGCCTACCATGTGGAGGTCTCCAGCGACGGCAAGAACTGGGAAGGTGTGTATACCACCAGCGAGGCCCCGGAGGCCGCTACGGAAGTGACCCTGGACCTGGCCTACAACCAGCGCTATGTCCGGGTGACCCTGGACGGGGACGGCGCAGTCAAGGAGTTCTCCCTCCATCAGGATCTGGACTTTGTCAACGTCTTTGACCAGGCCAAGCAGCTGCTGGACGGTATTACCATCGACGAGGATGACACCAGCCTGACACTGCCTGAGAAGTTCCCCCAGTCCATTGCTGTGACCTATCTGGGCACTGACTACGAGCAGGTCATTGACGCCGACCGCAACATCATCCGTCCCATTGTGGACACCACGGTGGCGGTGGGCTTCCGGCTGGAGAGCAAGAACCAGCCCGACAACTACCAGCTCTATGAGGTGAGTGTGGAGGTTCCTGGCTTGCACAGCGCCGATGAGTCTCAGAACGAGAAGCCCAAGGTCATCCCCGAGCTGCAGCAGTGGTTCGGTACCACCGGTGACTTTACCATTCGGGACGGCGCCCGCATCCTGGTGGACCCCGCTCTGAGTGAAGAGTACATCACCATGGCCAACCGCTTTGCTGACGACTATGAGGACATCGTGGGTAAGACGATTGCCGTGGAGCGTGGCAACAATCCCACGGCTGGTGACTTCTACTTTGTCTCCAGCGATATCCCCTTCGATGAGGAGACCTATGATCTGCACATTGGGGAATACATCACCATCGAGGCCAGCCACCAGACCGGAGCTTTCTGGTCTACCCGGTCCATCCTCCAGATCCTCAAGCAGACCGGGGATACCATCCCTCAGGGCGATGTGCGTGACTATCCCAAGTACAAGGTCCGTGGCCTGAGCATGGACATTGCACGCCGCTATGTGCCTTTGTACTTCCTGGAGGACTGGGTTTCCCAGATGTCCTGGTACAAGATGAACGACTTCAATGCGCATATGAGCGACAACACCTTTGACCTCTCCTTTGGCGGCTTCCCCCTGGAGTCTGATGTGCCCAACCTCACCAACCCCGAGGGTATGTACTACACCAAGGACGAGTTCCGTCAGTTCCAGGTGGATGCCAAGGAGCAGGGTGTGATGGTGGTGCCTGAGTTCGACACTCCCGGACACTCTCTGCCCTTCACCGAGGCCCGCCCCGACCTGGCCCGTCCCAACAAGAAGGAGTATCTGGACGTTCAGAACCCCGAAACCGCTCCCTTCGTTCAGAGCGTCTTTGACGAGTATCTGGACGGCGAGGACCCCGTATTCCTGGAGGATGCTGTCATCAATATCGGTACCGACGAGTACAAGGGCGGCGGCCAGGAGGAGAAGGAAGCCTTCCGCGCCTATCAGGATACCATGCTCAAGTACATCCTGGAGAAGGGCCACACGCCTCGTGCCTGGGGTTCCCAGACCGAGAACCACGGCACTACCCCCGTGCAGGTGGAAGGCGTGCAGCTGTACATGTGGTACACCGGCTACGCCAATGCCAAGGAGATGTATGATCTGGGCTACCAGATGATCAACATCAACGACGGCGACACCTACATCGTGCCCGGTGCTGGCTACTACTACGACTACCTGAACAAGGGTCACATCTACAACAACTTTGATCCCAGCAACATCTATCGTTCCTTCAAGGTTCCCGCAGGCGATCCCCAGATCCTGGGCGGCTCCTACGCACTGTGGAATGATAAGACTGGCGGCAGCGATAACGGAACCGCCGACATGGAGACCCTGGACCGCCTCTTTGACGCTCTGCCCGTTGTGGCGGCCAAGACTTGGGGCGACGGCAAGGATAACACCCTGTCCGAGCTGGAGGCCATTGTGGACGAGACTGGCTACGCCCCCAACACTAACCCCACCTATGAGGTGGAGACCAAGAACGACACCGTCCTCTCCTACGACTTTGATGAGGACGCCAAGACTCAGGACAACTCCATGAACGACTATGACCTGGTATCCGAGGGTGAGAACGTGGCCTATGAAGAGGGCCATGATGGTACTGCTCTGACTCTGAAGGGCGGCTCCAGTTATGTGGAGACTCCTCTGGAGGATAAGGGCCTGAATACCACTCTGGACTTCTGGGTCAAGCGGGACGCCAACAGCGGCGATGATGAGCAGATCCTGTTTGAGTCCGAGATTGGTCAGATCAAGGCCGTGCAGAAGGAGACCGGAAACCTGGGCTTCTCCCGTGAGGCCAGAGACTACTCCTTCAACTATGCTCTGCCCAAGGGCGAGTGGGTGCACATCACCATGGTGATGGAGTTCACCAAGACTACCTTGTACGTCAATGGCGAGAAGATCCAGACGCTGGAGCGCACCGAGGAAGGCGGCAACAAGTGGGCTTCTCTGGTCACTCCTCTCATGCGCATCGGTAGCCAGACCAAGGCCTTCCAGGGCCAGATCGACAGCCTGAGACTGTACGACTTTGCCGCCACCGCCGACCAGGTGGGCAACCTGTCTGTGGATCTGTATGACGAGGCCAGCGGCGTGCGTGTCCACGGCGACGTGGGCGTGCTGCCCTCTGACACCGTGATCCAGGTGACCGACCAGTCCAGCAACGAGAAGTTCCTGGAGATGGCCGAGTCCATCCTCAAGGGCTCCTCCATCAACGCCCAGTCCATCCGCCTGACCAGCGGGGAAGAGGCTGTGACTCCCAACGGGGAGATCATGATCTCCATGCCCGTGGGCGAGATGGACCAGGATACCCTGGCCCTGTATGAGTTCCGTCAGGATGGCACCTATGAGGAAGTGACCTTCACCGTGAACAATGGCATGGCCTGCTGGACCAGCAATCACGCCAACGGTGATGACACCGCCTTTGTGCTGCTGTCCAAGACGGAGGACACCAAGCCCGCCAACAAGACCCTGCTGCAAAAGACCTATGAGTACGCTCTGACCCTCTCCACCGAGGGTGTCACCGACACCGCCAAGGCCGCCTTCGAGAAGGCTCTGGCCAATGCCAAGGTGGTTCTGGACAACCAGAAGGCCACCCAGGAAGAGGTCAACAGCGCCTGGGACGCCCTGCTGAAGGGCATCTGGGGTCTGGGCCTCACCCAGGGCGACAAGACCATGCTGGAGCAGCTGATTGCCAAGGCTGAGAGCATGATTGCCGACCAGGACAAGTACGTCCAGGATAACTGGCAGATGCTGGTGGATGCTCTGGGTCAGGCCAAGAAAGTGGACGCTGACGGCGACGCTATGGAAGAGGACATCCAGCCCGCCGCTGAGGC
Source organism: Pseudoflavonifractor sp. An187 (assembly GCF_002160275.1). Lineage (NCBI taxonomy): Bacteria > Bacillati > Bacillota > Clostridia > Eubacteriales > Oscillospiraceae > Pseudoflavonifractor > Pseudoflavonifractor sp. An187. The sequence continues at coordinate 11,171 of NZ_NFKG01000020.1, forward strand.
TCTGCTGAATGCCATCCTGGCTCAGCGCTTCAAGGCGGACAAGTCCATCCTGGAAGACCTGATCAACAAGGCCGAGAGCATGGATCTGTCCGGCTATACCGCCGCTTCTGTGGCCACCTTCCGCACTGCTCTGGCCAATGCCCAGGCCGTGATGGCGGATAACGCACTCTCTGAGGACGACCAGGCTGTGGTGGACGAGGCTGTGGCTCAGCTCACCGCCGCTATGGACGGCCTCACCGCCGGTGGCGCTCCCGAGACCACCGACAAGCCTGAGGCAACGGACAAGCCCGAGACTTCTCAGAAGCCTGAGGCCACCCAGAAGCCTGGGAACAAGGTACCTCAGACCGGGGACAACGCCGCCCTGATGCTGTGGAGCATGGCGGGTGCCATTTCTCTGGTGGGCATGGCTTGTCTCGTGTATCGAAAGAACAAGTTGGAAGAGAAGTAAAACTCTCCACAAAAAACGGAGCCAGGGGAAAGCCTGGCTCCGTTTTTGATATGCGCATGGAAAAGATACTTGGAGTGTGGTATACTTTATGCCCAGTGATTTTTATGGAAGGGGGAAATAGATATGAATCAGTACGACATCCGTCCGGGCAAATACCGCCACTACAAGGGCAACGATTATGAGGTTCTGGGCCTGGCTACCCACTCGGAGACCCTGGAGCCCATGGTGGTGTACCGGGCTCTGTACGGGGAATACGGGCTGTGGGTGCGCCCGGCGAAGATGTGGAGCGAACTGGTGGAGGTGTCAGGCCAGCAAGTGCCCCGGTTTCGCTACATCGGGGAGGAGTGACCCTCACATGTCAAAGCGGTGGTAGGGGTGTGCGCAGTCCAGGCACACCAGCTGCCCATGTTCCAGCCGCAGCATGGACTCGGCGGTGAGTTCCCCGCAACAACTACAAGGTTTTGAGGTAAAGAGACGGGCGCGCTCCGGCAGGGAGAGCACCGTCTCTTTTACGTCGAACAGCTCCGCCGGGGCTTTGCTCTGTAGATAGTGGAACTTTTCCTCTTTCGTGAGGGTGTCCGGGGTGGGTCGGAGCACCAGGCGCACAGATTTCCCGCTGTTGCGCTCATAGAAGGAGAAGGCCTGCTTGCCCCGCAGGTGGAACAACAGGTTTCCCTTGCCGATGCTGCACCCCAGAATGACCTGAATGGCGTCCACGCCGCAGGCGTCGTTTTCCGTGATACACACTACGGACTCGTCCTTGGAGCGGGACAGGCCCAGCAGCTCCATGGCGTAGAGGGCGGCTTTGTAGCCAATGGTGAGGCCGCCGCAGGCGTGGCCGTGGAAGGCCACGCAGTCCTCCCAAAGTGTTTGTTCATTCATAGGTGTGTTCCTCCTTGTGGGTGAAGATGGATGTGAAATCCGTGTGTAGAACCTGATCGGGGTTCACTGGGTACAGGGTACCGCCATCCAGCAGATAGATGTGGTCGGAGATCTTACAGGCGCTGTACAGGTCGTGGGTGATCATCAGCATGGAGAAGCCCCGGCGGTATTGCAGGCCCTTGAGCATACGCAGCAGGTTGGCCTTGGCGGAGGGGTCCAGCATGGAGGTGGGCTCATCTGCCAGCAGCACCGCAGGCTCCATGGTGAGGGCTCGGGCCAGGGCCAGACGCTGTTTCTGGCCCCCAGATAGTGCGCCCACCTTGCGGCGGTAGAAGCTGTCACAGGTGTACAGGCCCACATCCTCCAAGGCCTGAGAAAGTCTCTGGGGGTCATAGACCTTGGCCAGGCGCATGGGTTCGGACACCGCCTCCTCCACCGTCAGGTGAGGGTTGAGGGCGGCTTGGCTGTCCTGGAGCACCATCTGGATACCGCCCAGCCGCCGATGGAGAGGGAGAAGGTCCTGTTCCTGCCCCTGAAAACGGATGGAGCTGTGGGCGGGGCAGGGGAGCAGACCGGACAGCAGATGTGCCAAAGTGGTTTTGCCCGCCCCGGAGCGGCCCACCAGTGACACGATCTCCCCGGCGTATAGGGTGAGGTCTACGTGGTTCAGTACCGGAGTGGCTCCATAGGCGTGGGATAGGTCATGGCAGGAGAGCAGGGGCACAATGCCGCCCCGGTGGCAGGCCAGAGCCCGCCCATCTGGCTGGATTTCCAGGTTTGGAGCCCTCTCACCGCACAGCGGAATGCTCTGGGTGCACTGCCCGTAAAAGGGACAGCAGTGGTGGCCCGGCTGTTCCTGGGCAGTGTTGGGGCGGATGCCCCACAGGTCCCGAAGAGGATTGAGAGTGACGGCGGACTGGAGCAGGCCCCGGGTGTAGGGGTGCCAGGGGTTGTCCAGAATGTCTCCCGTTTGCCCTGTCTCCTCTACATGGCCCTGGTAGAGCACCATGGTGCGCCCTCCCAGGGCCTGGGCCAGCCCCATGTCGTGGGTGACCACCAGAAAGGCGGTGCCCAGGGTGTCCCGCAGCGTCTCAATGGCAGAGCGTACGGTAACACAGGACTCTGGGTCCAGACTGGCGGTGGGCTCATCCAGAAGTACCAGCTCCGGGTCCAGGGCCACGGCGTTGGCCAATAAAAATTTCTGCACCATGCCCCCGGACAGCTGGTGGGGACGGAGGGACAGGTCGTCCGGCGACAGCCCCACCAGTTCCATGAGAGCATGGGCTTTTTTGGTACATTCCTCTGGGGAATAGGCCTGAGCCAGCACCTCGTGGAGGTGCTGGGCCAGGGTCAGCTTGGGATTGAGCCACTCCACCGAGTTCTGAAAAGCCACAGAGAGGGTCTTCATGCGTAGTTTGCGGCGCTGAGCCTCCCGCATGGTGAGAAAATCCGCCCCGTGGAGGAGCACCTGGCCTCCTACCTTACCCTCTGAGGGGAGCAAGCAGGAGATGGCCTGGACCATCGAGGTCTTCCCGCTGCCGGACTCCCCGATGACGGAGAGAATTTCTCCTCGGTCCAGCTGGAAGCTGAGTGGGTGTAGGTGAAATTGTGGGTAGGACACAGAGAGTTCTTGAACTTGAAGCAGCACGGTACCCCTCCTAGGATTTGGGTAATTGAATGGCCTGTACCATCAGGCGCAGCAGTAGAGTGGACAGCACCATAGCCAGCACTGGGGCCATCAGCCACCAGAGCCAGAACGAGGTGCGGTAAATTCCGGGAAACTGGGTGGCCCGGGCAATCATCAGCCCCCAGGAACGGGCCAGGGGGTCGGACAGGCCCAGAAAGGCCAGGGAGGACTCCTGGAGGATGGACTTCCCCACCACCCCCAGGGCGTTCACCGACAACAGGGGGAGCAGGTCCCCCGCTAAGTGGGTGCGGATGAGGTACCAGAGCCCGCCGCCGTATACCTTGGCCATGGCCACATATGGGCGGTGACACACCGAACGGGTTTTCGCCCGCATCACCTTGGCCACCGGGGCCCAGGAGAACAGGCAGAGAATCCAGATGATATTCCAGGTGTTCTGGCCCAGAAAGGCCCCCAGCACGATCATTACCGGCAGTTGGGGAATGGAGAGAAAGATCTGAATGAGCAGCCCTATGGTGTGATCCACCCAGCCGCCCAGCAGTCCCGCCGCCGTGCCCAATCCGCCTCCCAGCAGGAAGGTACAAAGGGCGGTCATGACACCAATGCCCATACTTCGGAAAAATCCGGCGGAGATTTGGGCGAATACATCCACCCCTAGGTTGTCAGTGCCCAGCCAGTGAGAGGCAGAGGGGGGCTGGAGGGAGTTCCCAGAGGGGAGAGCGGCGTCCCAGGGGTAGAAGGTGACGCCCCAGAGAAAGACCAGGGTCAGCACGAGGAAGAGTATGAGAGGGATGAGCAGGCTTTTTTTCATGGCTGTACCTCCCGCTCCACGGCGTGGTTGCACAGGTCTGCCAGGGTGAGACTTACCAGTACCAGCAGGGCAGAGAGGAGAAATACCCCCTGAATCATGGGGTAGTCCCGGTAGGTCACTGCCTCCCGTAAGATGGTGCCCAGGCCCGGATAGGCAAAGACGTTTTCCACCAGAATGGTACCTCCCACGGTAGAGCCCACCGAGAGAAAGAGCCGGGCTACAATGGGGGTGATGCTGTTGGCCAGGAGGTAGAAGGGCCACACCCGCCGTTTTCGCAGTCCTTTGGCCTTCGCGTTTATCATGTATGGCTGCTCAAGCACGGAGGAGAAGCTGGCCCAGGCGGTGAAAAAGAGCTTGGGGCAGGTCACCAGAGTCAGGGCGGCAATGGGCATGAGGCTGTGGAGCAGAATATCACCCAGCTGCTGCCAAAGAGAGGTGTACTGGGCGAAGGGAGTCACCGCTCCTGACAGAGGAATCCAGGCTACCCGGGCCGCCACCAGAAACAGCAGGAGCACGCCTGTGAGAAAGGGCGGGAGTTCCGCTAGAGCAGAGAGGACGGGAGCCAAAATGCGGTGCCCATGCCGGGTGCCCACACATACCAGGGCCAGCCCAACCCCCAGAATGAGGCTTAACAGCAGGGAAGCCCCCATCATCCACAGGCTCCAGGGCAGACGCTCCAGGAGGATGTCCGCCACCGGGCGTTTGTAGTGGATGCTCTGGCCCAGATCCCCGTGGAGATTGCGCACCATGGAGTCCACCAGTTGCTGAGGCCAAGGCTTGTCCAGGCCATAGTATTCCCGCAGCAGCTGCTTCTGCTCCTGGGTGTAGACCACGGCTACATCCTCCCCGGACCCAGAGGCGGTGTAGTCAAAGGGGTCTCCCGGCATGAGCCGGGGGATGAAGAAGTTGAGCAGGTAGATGGCCGCACAGGAGAGCAGGAGCAGCAGGATGCGGCGGGCTATGGAGGCCGTCAGCGCTCCATGTAGGAGAGTCGGTTTTGTTCGGCCTGCTGATAGGCGTAGGTTTTCATCCATCCGTCGTAGTAGTCCTTTCGATACATGGAATAGGTGGATTGGTTGGCGATGACAAGGATGGGAATCTCCTGGCTCACCAGCAGCTCTAGCTCCTGGAACATGGCCAAGCGCTGGTCAAAGTCGGTCTCATACTGCTGCCCCTCGGCCAGATGGGTCATCTCCTCATTGGAGTAGCCGATGGCCCCCATGGAGTGGGGATTGGTGCCGGAGAACTTGGAGACATCGGAGAAGAGGGTGCGCATGTAGGTGGGGGGATTGTTGCCCCAGCCGCCGTTGCCCACCAGGGCGAACTCATAGGCGCCCTGGTTGATGGTATCATCCCGGGTAGCGGAGTCATAGGCGGTGACGGACACGGTCATTCCCGCCTGGGTGAGGCCGTTTTTGATGATCTCGGCTATGGCCAGGTCGTCAGCGCTGTTGCCACAGAGAAGGGTGACAGACAGATTTTGACCGCCCAGCACCTCCTGGGCCTTTTGGGGGTCATAGTCGTACTGCACCACATGTTCGTTGTAGAAGATACTTCCCTGGGGGACATAGCCCGCGCTGCCCACGGTACCCGCCCCTCGGAACACATTGTCCACGACACTCTGCCGGTCGATGGCGGCGTATACCGCTTGGCGGTAGGTGAGGTCTAAAAACTGCGGGCACTTCACGTAGTTAATGAGCAACTTGTACCCCATGTCGTTGGCCTTGTCCACCAGCGAGATGTTGGGGTCACTGAGGTAGCTGTCTTTCAAGTCGGCGGGCAGGGAGGTGATGTCCAGTTCCCCGGCGTCAAAGGCCAGCAGGGGGTCGCTGACGGGGATAAACTGGATTTTCTCCGCTCCCTGTGATCCGTTGCACCACCCCTCGTAGGCGGTGAACTCATAGAGCCCGGTGGCTCCGTCGTATTGGGTACAGGAGAAGGCTCCGCTGCCCACCAGATAGCCCTCCCCGGTGTAGGAGTAGGGGTCTTCTACTTCGGACCAGATGTGCTGGGGGAGGATGACAAAGCTGCCCAGATTGGACAGGGTGTCGGCGTCGGGCTCGTCCACCGTCAGGGTAATGGTGTGGTCGTCCACCACCGTGTAGTGGTCCACCAGGAAGTCTTCGCCCACGCCCAGGGGATTGGAGACTGGGGGATGCTCCCGGTAGTAGTCCAGGGTAAAGGCCACGTCCTGGGCGGTGAGGGGCTCCCCATCCTGGAAGGTGGCGGTTTCAAAGAGGGTGAAGGTGTAGTCGCTGCCGTCCACCGTCCAGCTCTCGGCCAGCCAGGACACGTCCCCCTCCTCGTCTTTTTCCAGCAGGCTGCCGTATACCAGCTTCATTTTAGCGGTGCCGGGGCCTCGAGACTGGCAGAGGAACGGATTGGGAGCGCCCCAGTCGGTACCTCCCTCCAACTTGAGGGTGGACACGGAATACTGGGAGTTGGTAGGCGTGGAAGAGGGGGGAGAGGCGGTGCATCCGGCGCACAGGGCTAAGGCGGCGGCACAGGTGAGAGCGATGATGGGTTTTGTGTGCATGGTTGGTCCTCCTAGAACAATAAAAAAGTTCATCAAGAGCACCTCCTGGTGCTCCTGATGAACTTCTCATTCATCCGATTTTGTGGTGTGGCGGGGGTTATGGAAATGGCCATCTTCTGACAGCCCAGAGGATTGCTTCGACAATCTGAGGATTATTTTATCAGATTGGGCGTCCCATGTCAACGTCACAGAGGGTCTTCCATGCCGTCATGGGCATGGGCGGCCAGCAGCTCCTGGGATTGGGGCGTGTCGTCCTCGTAAATTTCAAACAGGTCCTCGTCCTGGAGGGTGGGACGGCGGTGGCGGAACAGGGAGGTGATCACCGGATAGAGCACCAGGGCCACCAAGCCTGCAGAAAAGCCGTTGTTATACAGGTTCATGCCTTCCAGGGGCAGCCCGGCCTGGAGCACCACCGCCGAGTGGATGAGTCCGGCCACCACCCCAAAGGGCCAGCCGAACACCCCGGAGAAGGGGGCCAGGGCGGTGCCAAACAGGGAGGCCAGCTGGAGCGACTCGTGGCTGGCAGAGACGTGGAGGAAGGTGCTGCCCAGCAGTACTCCAATCATCACCGGGGCGATGTTGCGCAGGTGCTTTCCGTAGGCGGAAAAGCCCATGATGGTGAAAATTCCGCCTAGGGTGGGTCCGTTCAAGTCTCCGCCCGTGACCAGAATGTATACCATGGCAAACAGTCCATTGACGCCGATGTTCACCAGAACGGGCCCGTGGCCGAACACACGCAGGTAGTCGCTGGGGGCACGGCCAGAGGTCTGGAGCAGCCGCCAGTAGCCCCGCAAGGTGGCGCTGGGGGTGGGGATGAGCCCGGCCACAATCAGGGTGATACACACCACAGCTAGAAAGATGCCGAAGGTGAGATTGTTCCCCGTGGACCAGATCAGGTGGGAGGCGGGATTCAGACCCAAGGATTTGAAGATGGGAACAAAGATCATGGCCACCAGTCCGCAGGCAAAGCCGGTGGAGTACAGATTCATGCCATTTTGGATGCGGAAGGCGTACTCGGATACCGGGGCAATGAGAAAGCCGATGAGCAAGCCCACCACGGCCCCCAGCCAGGGGGATATGTCACAGCCCATGAAGCTGACCATGGGGGCCAGGGAAGTGCCCAACATGGCCACGTTGACATACTTGGAAAAGGGTTCTTTCCGCCAGAGGGCGTAGAGGGCCGTGCCAAAGAGAATGGGCCAGATGTTGAGAATGTTTTTTCCAAACAGGGAAAAGCCCGCCATGAGGCTGATGGTGACCAGGGTGGAGCCGTTGGGCGTCTCGCCCACCAAATAGAAGATGGCCACGGCGATGAGGGTGACCAGCCCTGCGTTGACAAACGCAGGGCCGGTCCCGCACAGGGCCACATAGTCGGTGATGAGTACGTCCTCATGGCTGAGCATGGTCCATAGACCCTGGAAAAGATTTTGCGAAAGAAATAAACCAAACACCAGCAGAAGTGCGCCGAACCCAGCGGCAGCTGGGAGCAGGGCGGCGTTTCGGCGGTGTACGTGGGGTACGTGCATAGAGTGTTTCGTCTCCTTACATCTGGGAGTGCATCAACGATCCCATTTGTCGATGAGGGCCCGAATCTGGTCGGCGAACTTGCCCAAATCCTTGTTGGAGCCGCCCTTGTTGTGGGCGATGACCTCCATCAGCCGCTTGCCCACATCCTCCAGACGGCGGTAGGCGGGAGAGCCGGGGGCAGGCAGTGCCGTGGCGGGCTTTCGCTCCAGTATGACACCGGGGGCCAGCATTCGGTTCTGGAGCAGGTCGTAGACCTCCTCGTAGTTGGGGGAGTGGGCCTGGAAGCCCAGGTCCCGGAGGGTCTGGGCGTAGTGCTCGGTGACACTGCTCTCACCGTGGACCACAAAGACGTGCTGGGGCATGGGGTGATAGGCCTGAATCCAGGCGATGAGGCCGTTTTTATCGGCGTGGGAGGAGAGGCCGGGGAAGTTGACGATGCGGGCCCGCACCGAGATCTCCTCACCGAAGAGCTTGACGTGTGTTACCCCGTCCAGAAGCCGCCGGCCTAAGCTGCCCTCAGCCTGATAGCCCACAAACACCACAGCGCACTCCTCCCGCCACAGGTTGTGCTTGAGGTGGTGGCGGATACGCCCGGCATCACACATGCCCGAGGCAGAGATGATGACCTTGGAGTTGGGGTTCGAGTTCAGGGCCATGGACTCCTGAGTGGACTCGGTGATGTTGAGGCCGGGAAATTGGAACAGAGCGCCGCCCTTCAGGGCCTCAATGGCCTCTTCGTCCAGATAGCCGTGGAGATCGCCGGAGAAAATCCGGGTGGCGGCGCCAGCCAGGGGGGAGTCCACATACACCTGAAAATCGGGGACGCTGCGCACCAGGCCCTGCTCCTTCATCTCACGCATGAAGTACAGAAGCTCCTGGGTGCGGCCCACCGCAAAGGAGGGGATGATGACATTTCCGCCTTTGGAGAGGGTTTCGTCAATGAGAGCGGCCAAATCTCCGGTGTAGTCCGGGTCCACGTCCATGTCGTGGAGACGGTCCCCGTAGGTGCTCTCCGTGACCACATAGTCCGCCTCAGAGATGAACTGGGGGTCCCGGATGATGGGCTGCTCCCGGTTGCCAATGTCCCCCGAGAAGACGATCTTTTTGGTCTCGCCGTTCTCGGTCAGCCACAGTTCGGCACTGGCCGAGCCCAGCAGGTGCCCAGCGTCGGTGAAGCGGAGCTTGATGTCGTCATTGACTTGAATCTCCTGGCCGTATTCGCACACCACCAGGTGGCGGAGGGTGCGCTCCACATCGGCCAGCGTGTACAGGGGCTCCACCGGGGGACGTCCGGCCCGCTGGCCCTTCTGGTTTTCCCACTTGGCATCACTTTCTTGGATGTGGGCGGAATCCCGCAGCATAATGTCCAGAAGTTGGGCGGTGAGTCGGGTGCAGTAGATGTTGCCGCCAAATCCCTGCTTGATGAGCAGGGGAATGCGGCCGGAGTGGTCAATGTGGGCGTGGGTGACAATGACATCCTGAATGTAGCTGGGCATGAAGTCCAGCTGAGTGTTGTCGATCTCATCCCGCCCCTGCTGCAAGCCGCAGTCAATGAGCACCTTGTATCCGTTGCACTCCACACAGTGGCAGCTGCCGGTGACGGCTTTGGCTGCACCGAAAAATGTGAGCTTCATCCAGAGCACCTCCTATGCAATACTTCTAAGAGCATTGTAATCCATTCCCGCTGGTTTGTAAAGAAGTGCACAAAAGAAAAGGGGATGCAGGCGGTGAAACCTGCATCCCCGAAAAAGGTTGGCAAATAAAATTACTTAGCCAGCTGCTTGGCGATCTCCTCAGCGAAGTTCTCCTGCTTCTTCTCGATGCCCTCGCCCTTCTCGAAGCGCACGGCGTCACGGAAGGTGACAGTGCCGCCCAGAGCCTTGGCAGCGGAAGCGATATACTTCTCCACGGTCATGTCGCCGTCCTTGACGAACTCCTGCTGGAGCAGGCAGTTCTCGGAGTAGAACTTGTTGAGCTTGCCGTCCACGATCTTCTCCTTGACCTGGTCGGGCTTGTTGGCCATCTTGGGATCGTTGGCCATCTGCACCAGCATGATCTTCTTCTCCTCGGCCAGCACGTCCTCGGTGACCTGGCTCTTGTCCCAGAAGCGGGGGTTCAGAGCAGCGATCTGCATGGCCACGTCCTTGCCGATCTCGGTGGCGTCGATGTCGCCCTCCACGTTCAGGGAGACCAGCACGCCGATCTTGCCGCCAGCGTGGATGTAGGGCACGCAGAAGCCCTCAGCGAAGCGGGCAAAGCGGCGGACCTTGATGTTCTCACCGATGACCAGAACCATCTCCTGCTGCTGCTCCTGGACGGTCAGGTCGGTGCCGTCGTACTTGCAGGCCATCAGAGCGTCCAGGTCGGCGGGGTTGCAGGCAGCCACAGTGGCGGCCACGCCCTTGACGAAGTTGACGAACTTCTCGTTCTTGCCCACGAAGTCGGTCTCGGCGTTGACCTCGACCACCACGCCCACGCCGTCGATGACAGCGGCGTAAGCCATACCCTCGGCGGCAATACGGCCAGCCTTCTTGGCGGAAGCAGCCAGACCCTTCTCACGCAGGATCTCGATGGCCTTGTCCATGTCGCCCTCGGCCTCGGTGAGAGCCTTCTTGCAGTCCATCATGCCGACGCCGGTCATTTCGCGCAGCTTCTGTACGTCCTTAGCGGTAATACCCATAGTATATTCCCTCCAAATTTGTAAATAAACGAATTGGCGCCCGCCCGACGGGACGGGCGCCAACCAATCACTGATTACTCAGCAGCGGGAGCCTCAGCAGCCTCAGCGGCGGGAGCAGCGTCCACACCCTGGCGGCCCTCCTGCACGGCGTTGGCCATGACAGAGGAGATGAGCTTGATGGCGCGGATAGCGTCATCGTTGCCGGGAATCACGTAGTCGATCTCGTCGGGATCGCAGTTGGTGTCCACGATAGCCACGATGGGGATGTTCAGCTTGCGGGCCTCGTTGATGGCGTTGCGCTCCTTGCGGGGGTCAACCACGAACAGAGCACCGGGGAGCTTCTTCATCTCCACGACGCCGCCCAGGTACTTCTCCAGCTTCTCGATCTCGCCCAGCAGCTTCATGACTTCCTTCTTGGGGAGCATGTCGAAGGTGCCGTCCTCCTGCATCTTCTTGAGCTGGTTCAGACGGTCCACGCGGGTGCGCATGGTCTTGAAGTTGGTCATCATGCCGCCCAGCCAACGGGCGTTGACGTAGTACATACCGCAGCGGGAAGCCTCTTCCTTGATGGCCTCCTGAGCCTGCTTCTTGGTGCCCACGAAGAGCAGGGACTGGCCGTTGGCGGCGATGTCACGCACGAAGGAGTAGGCCTCCTCCAGCTTCTTCACGGTCTTCTGCAGGTCAATGATATAGATACCATTGCGCTCGGTGTAGATGTAGGTGGCCATCTTGGGGTTCCACCGACGGGTCTGGTGGCCGAAGTGCACGCCGGCCTCCAGCAGCTGCTTCATAGATACGACTGCCATTGTTTAGTTCCTCCTAAAATTTAGTTACTACCTCCGGGAGCCTCATCTCTTGCGCCAACCTTCCAAAGGAAAGCACATGACGAAAAATCCGCCCCCGTGCGGAATGCCCTGAAATTCTACCATAGAATCCCGGGATATGCAAGTGGTTTTTTCTTCTTTTTGCGATAAAATTATGGATGCCGGGACTTGGCGTCGGGGTTTGCCTCCTGACGCCGCTGCCGACCGTCCACCAAAATGAGGTCCTCGCCGAATCGGGTGATGGAGGACCAGGGAAACACGGTGTCCGGTTCCCGGCCCAGCAGGCCGAACCACCGGGGTTTTCCCGAGATGATGACGCTTTCGATTGTGCCGTTTTGGGCGTCGATCTCCACATCCCCGATGTATCCGTACCGCGTCCCGTCGGCAATATCAATGACTTCCTTATATTGTAGGTCCGAAATGTTGCAGATCATAGTATTCCCTCCTATATTCTATATGTATCCCCACGGGTTTTGCGGTATGCAGGGGAGAGACCAGGAGATTTGGGAAAAAATTAATTTTCCCACTAGGCAAGAAGGAGATTCTGTATTAAAATAGGGCTGATAACAAAATTCGGAGGTATCACCCCATGAATGAATGGAAGTATAAACGAGTCCTGCTGAAGGTCAGTGGTGAAGCTCTGGCCGGGGATGCTGGCCGTGGGCTGGATTTTGATGTGATTGACAGCGTGTGCGATGCCATCGCCCGGTGCAACAAGGCTGGGATTGAGATCGGCGTCGTGGTGGGCGGCGGCAACTTCTGGCGCGGCCTGAAGGACGGCAAGGGCATGCGGGAGCGCACCCGTGCCGACCACATGGGTATGCTGGCCACCACCATTAATTGTCTGGCCCTGGCTGATATCCTGGAGCAGAAGGGCGTGGACGTGCGGGTGCAGACCGCCATTGAGATGCGGGCCATGGCCGAGCCCTACATCCGCTCCCGTGCCATCCGGCACCTGGAGAAGGGCCGCGTGGTGATTTTCGGCTGTGGTACCGGCAACCCCTTCTTCTCCACCGACACCGCCGCTGTGCTGCGGGCCGCTGAAATTGACGCCGACGTCATCCTGCTGGCCAAGAACGTGGACGGCGTGTACTCCGCCGACCCCAATCTGGACCCCAACGCCGTGAAGTACGACACCATTACCTATGATGATATTTTGGCCCAGCACCTGCAGGTGATGGACTCCACAGCCACCTCTCTGTCCATGGACAACAAGATCCCCGTGGTCCTGTTTGCCCTGAAGGACCCGGAGAACATTCTCCGCGTGGCCCGTGGTGAGAAGATTGGTACCATTGTAAAGGATTAAGGAGGAAGAACCATGACGGAACTGTGCAAGCCCTTTGACGGAAAGATGGTCAAGACCATTGAGGTGGTCAAGAGCGATTTCGCCGGTGTCCGCGCTGGCCGTGCCAACGCGGGTGTTCTGGACCGCATTCAGGTGGAATACTATGGTACTCCCACCCCCATTCAGCAGGTGGCCAGCATTTCCACCCCCGACCCCCGCACCCTAGCCATCCAGCCCTGGGACGGCTCCCTGCTTAAGGAGATTGAGCGGGCCATTCTGTGCTCCGATCTGGGCATCAACCCCCAAAACGACGGCCGTGTCATCCGCCTGTCCTTCCCCCAGCTCACCGAGGAGCGCCGTATGGAGCTGACCCGCCAGGTGCGCAAGTATGGTGAGAGCGGCAAGGTTGCCATCCGCAACATCCGCCGGGATGCCATGGAGCACTTCAAGGATTTGAAGAAGAAGTCTGAGATCACCGAGGACCAGTACAAGGACTACGAGGATGAGATTCAGACCATCACCGACAAGCGGTGCAAGGAGATCGACGCCCTCACTGCGGAGAAGGAAAAGGAGCTCATGGCGGTGTAATCCACACCGTTGTACCATACAATACCAGCGGGGCGAAGGTACGCCCCGCTTGTGTTGTATTTTTGGGATGGAATGTCCATACTTTGAAATAGATTAGGATGCGTGAATATGGCGTTATTTAATCGTAAAACCCAGGCGCCCCAGGTAGATATGAGCCGTTTGCCCAGGCATATTGCCATCATCATGGACGGCAACGGCCGTTGGGCCAAAAAGCGGGGCCTGCCCCGCAAGGCGGGACACGCCGCCGGGGCGGAGACCTTCCGCACCATTGCCACCTATGCCAAGGAGCTGGGGCTGGAGTACCTGACGGTGTATGCCTTTTCCACGGAGAACTGGAAGCGGCCGGAGGATGAGGTGTCCTCCATCATGGGCCTGTTGGAGCGGTATCTCAAAGAGGCCATTGAGACCATGGCCAAGGACAAGGTGAAAATGGCCTTTTTCGGAGACCTGTCCCCGCTGAGTCCGAAACTCCAAGAGCTGTGTCATCAGACGGAGGAGATTTCCAAGGGCTATGACGGCTGCCAGGTGAACATCTGCTTCAACTACGGCGGCCGGGCGGAGATCATCCGGGCGGCGACGGAGTTTGCCCGTCGGTGCCAGCAGGGGCAGGCGAATCCTGAGGATCTCACTGAGGATGCTCTGGGCGATCTGCTCTACTCCGCCGGCGTGCCCGACCCGGACCTGGTGATTCGTCCCAGCGGTGAGGTGCGCATTTCCAACTTCCTGCTGTGGCAGTCCGCCTACTCGGAGTTCTACTTCACCGACGTGCTGTGGCCCGACTTCACCAAAGAGGAGTTGCTGCGGGCAATTGCCGATTTTCAGAATCGCTCCCGGCGATTTGGAGGGGTGTAAGGGATGCTGGTACGAATTGCGGTTGCAGTGGTGTTTGTCCCTCTGCTGTTGCTGGCCATGCTGCCCAGCTCGCCCCTGATTTGGTCCATTGTGGTGGCAGCCATTGCCGCCGCTGCTTCCTTTGAGCTGCTGCGGGCGGCCGGGGAGGATAAAGTCTCCCCCTGGATGACCTGTGTTGCGGTGCTCTCTGCCGCTCTGATCCCCCTGGGTTGCTGGATGGGAAAGGGAACCACCACGGTAAGCGTGTGTACCTTTGTGGTGATGGCCGTGTCCTTTTGGTGCGCCATTCGGGCCTATGACGAGGGAACGGCACCCATTGGCTTTTACCATGTGATGCTCACCCTGTTCTCCGGTGTCCTCATTCCTCTGGGCCTGTCCGCTCTGGTCTTGCTGAAAATGATGGACCATGGAGAGTATTGGGTGCTCTTTGCGGTGCTCATGGCCTTTGTCACCGACGCAGGGGCCTACTTTGTGGGCGTGTTTTTTGGCAAACACCGGGGCATCACCAAGGTCAGCCCCAACAAGAGTCTGGAGGGCTACATCGGCGGTTTCGTCTTTGGCGTGCTCTATGCTCTGGCCTATGGCGGTGTCATTCAGGCCATCAGCCACAATCCGGTCAACTTCCTGCCCTTGGTGCTCTCTGGACTGGTGGGCGCTCTGGCCACCGAGCTGGGCGACCTGTCCTTCTCCTTCATCAAACGGGAATTCGGGGTCAAGGACTATGGGCACCTGCTCCCTGGACATGGGGGAATGCTGGACCGGTTTGACAGTATGATTTTCTGTGCCCCTGTGGTGCTCTTCATCCTCCAGGCCATCCCCGTGTTGTGACCATGGCCTGGACCAGATATAGAAATCGAGGGATAACATGAAACGAACCTTATCCATTTTAGGCTCCACCGGCTCCATCGGTCGGCAGACCCTGGACGTGGCCCAGGTCTGCGGCCACCAGGTGGCGGCCCTGACGGTGAATCGCAGCGTGGAGCTGGCCGAGCAGCAGGCCCGGCAGTTCCAACCCCAGCTGGTGGTGGCGGTGGATGAATCCGCCGCTCAGGATCTGAAACAGCGCCTTGCTGACACTTCCATCCGGGTGGTAGGAGGCCGGGAGGGCCTGATGGAGGCCGCCACGCTGCCCCAGGCGGACACCGTGGTCACCGCCGTGGTGGGGATTGCCGGACTGGAGCCCACCTTGGCCGCCATTGACCAGGGCAAACGCATTGCCCTGGCCAATAAGGAGACCTTGGTGTGCGCCGGGGACCTGGTGATGCGCCGGGCAGAGGAGAAGGGGGCGGAGATCGTCCCCGTGGACTCGGAGCACTCCGCCATCTTCCAGTGCCTCCAGGGCTGCAAGGACCGGGGCGAGGTGAAGCGCCTCATCATCACCGCTTCCGGCGGCCCCTTCTTTGGAAAAACACGAGAGGAACTGGAGCATGTGACCCGGGCCCAGGCGCTGCGCCACCCCAACTGGGCCATGGGAGCCAAAATCACCATCGACTCCGCCACGTTGATGAACAAGGGCCTGGAGTTTATCGAGGCCATGCGGCTCTACCACATGCCACCCCAGCAGATTCAGGTGGTGGTGCATCGGGAGAGCATCATCCACTCTCTGGTGGAGTTCAACGACGGTGCTATTCTGGCCCAGCTGGGCACAGCAGACATGCGGGTGCCCATCCAGTACGCTTTGACCTGGCCGGAGCGCACCCCCGGCCCTGCCACCCCGCTGGACCTGCTTACCTGTCCGCCCCTGACCTTCGCCAAGCCCGACCCGGACACCTTCCGGTGCCTGGGATTGGCTCTGGAGTGCGCCCAGAAGGGCGGCACCTCCACGGCCATTCTCAACGGGGCCAACGAGGTGGCAGTGGAGCTGTTCCTGGAGGAGAAGATCTCCTTCCTGGACATTGCCCGGCTGGTAGAGGGCGCGTTGGAGCGGGTGGCGTCCAAACCCGCCGACACCCTGGAGGACGTGCTGGAGGCAGACCGTGCCGCCCGGCAGGCAGTCCGTGACTTGTTAATTTGAGGTGAATATCTTTGGAGCGAATCTTCTTTATTCTCTTGGCAATTCTCATCTTCGGCGTGATGATTGCCATTCACGAGTTCGGGCACTTCATCACTGCCAAGCTGTTGGGAATCCGAGTGAATGAATTTGCCATCGGTATGGGTCCGGCGCTGTGGAGCCGTACCCGTGGCGAGACCCAGTACTCCCTGCGGGCCTTCCCCGTCGGCGGCTACTGCGCCATGGAAGGGGAGGACGAGGCCACCGGGGACGAGCGGGCCTTCAGCATCCAGCCCGCCTGGAAAAAAATCATCGTCCTGTGTGCGGGCTCGTTCATGAACTTTCTCATGGGCCTGGTCATCGTCCTGGTGCTGTATATGGGAGTGACCCAAGTGCGGGTGCCGGTGATCACCCAGCTGGCCGACGGCTTCCAGCTGGAAGGGGAGTCGGGGCTCATGGTGGGGGATGAAATCCTCTCCGTGGATGGCCACGGTATCTGGGTCTATGAGGATGTGCTCACGTTCCTCTCCCGCAACGATGGCAATGGCATTGACCTGACGGTACGGCGAGACGGGGAGAAAGTGGTACTCCGTGACCTGCCCATGGAGCGCTTTGAATACCAGTATGACGGTCAAGACGCCTATGGGTTTGGCCTGATCTTTGAGCAGGTAGACGATCTGTCCATCTGGGGCAGGGTGAAACTGGCCACCGCCCAGACCTTTGACTTTGTGCGCATCGTCTGGATGAGCCTGGGCGACTTGGTCACCGGCCGCGTGGGCGTGGACCAGATGTCCGGCGTCATCGGCGTGGTGGACGTGGTGTCTGAGGTGGGCACCCAGTCCGACTCCGTTTTGGTGGGCGTCCAGAATGTGTTCTATATCATGGCGCTCATTGCGGTCAACCTGGCTGTGATGAACATGCTGCCCATTCCCGCTCTGGACGGCGGGCGAGTGCTGTTTGTGCTGCTCAACGCCATTTCGTACCTCTTCTTCCGGCGACATATCCCCCAGCGGCTGGAGGGGTATATCCATGCTGTGGCCCTGGTGCTGCTGCTGGTGGTGATGCTTCTCATCGCCTTCCAGGATGTGTGGAAAATTGTGGTGTAAATACTGTAAAGGAAGTGACCTTGCATGACGCGACAAATTCATGTGGGGAACGTCGCCATCGGAGGCGGCGCCCCCGTCTCCATCCAATCCATGACCAACACCCCCACCCATGACGTGGAGGCCACCCTGGCCCAGATTCGGGCCCTGGCGGCAGCTGGCTGTGAGATCGTCCGGGTGGCCGTCCCCGATGAGCGGGCCGCCCAGGCGGTGGCCGCTTTGAAGGCGGGCAGCCCGCTGCCCCTGGTGGCGGACATCCACTTCGACTATCGGCTGGCCCTCACCGCTGTGGAGGGGGGCATTGATAAAATCCGCATCAACCCCGGCAACATTGGCTCGGAGGACCGGGTGGAAGCGGTGGCCAAAGCCTGCAAGGAGCGGGGCATCCCCATCCGCATCGGCGTCAACGGCGGCTCTCTGGAGAAACCCCTGTTGGAGAAGTACGGCGGCCCCACCCCAGAGGCCCTGGTGGAGAGTGCCCTGGGCCACGTGGCCCTGCTGGAGAAGTACGGCTTTGAGGACATCTGCATCTCCATGAAGTCCTCCTCGGTGCCCACCACCATGCGGGCCTATCAGCTCATGGCCCAGAAGTATGACTTCCCCCTGCACCTGGGCGTCACCGAGGCGGGCACTGCCGAGATTGGCTCCATCAAGTCCGCCGCTGGCATCGGCGGCCTGTTGGGCCTGGGCATCGGTGACACCTTCCGGGTCACCCTCACCGCCGACCCGGTGGAGGAGATCGTGTTGGCCAAGAAGATTCTCAAGGCGGTGGGCCTGCGTAAGGACGGCCCGGAGCTCATCTCCTGTCCTACCTGTGGCCGGACCCAGATCGATCTTATCCCCATGGCCCACAAGGTGGAGGAGCTTTTGAAGGGCGTGGACAAGCCCATCACCGTGGCTGTGATGGGGTGTGTGGTCAACGGACCTGGAGAGGCCCGCCACGCCGACGTGGGCATCGCCGGAGGCAAGGGGGAGGGCGTGCTCTTCCTCCATGGGGAGATTGTGGACAAGGTCCCGGAGGACCAGCTCATTCCCCGTCTCATGGCCCTTATTGATACCCTGTGACAAGGAGTACATTTCATGTCAGACAAGCAAGTGACATTTCAAGAGACCTTTGGTCAATACCCCTTCCCCGAAGGGGTATTGACTTCTTTTGCAGCCTACCCCACCCGGGTGAAGGTGAATCGCCAGGCCCGCACCATGACGGTGGAGCTGGAGGGGGAGCAATTGGCCCCCAACCTGGTGGATCAGGTCCAGCAGAGCCTGGCCCGGGCGTTCCACCTGCACCAGGCGTCGGTGGAGTTCCATGCCGCCCAGGCAGAGGCTCAGCCTGCCCCGGTGGCGGTGGAGACGCCCCCAGCGGCATCTCAGCCCGCCCCTGGTGGGGACCTGTACGCCCAGCTGGAGGCCATGCGCCGCAAGGTGCTCAATCAGAGCATACCCGGCGGCGGACACGGCAAGCCCAAGGTCAAGCAGCTCTACGGCAAGATCAATGGCAAGAAAAAGCCGGTGCCCTTGGGAGAGCTGCAATTGGATATGGGCAGCGTGCTGGTGGAGGGCACCGTGTTCAACGTAGAGCACCGGGAACTGCCCAAGCGCAAGGCGTGGGTGATCTGCTTTGACATCACCGACAACACCGGCTCCATCCGGGTCAATCAGTTCCTGGAGGGAGAGGTGGCCAACCCCATCGTCAAGGGCATCAAAAAGGGCCAGCGGGTCCAGGTCCAGGGGCGGCTGAACGTGAGCCGCTTTGAAAACGACATGGTGCTGGAGCCCTACGGCATCAATGAGGTGCCCATGCCCGAGGGGCGCAAGGACACCGCCGAGGAGAAGCGCATCGAGCTCCACCTCCACACCAAGATGTCCATGATGGACGCTCTGTGTGACGGCAAAGCCATTGTCAAGCGGGCCATCGAGTGGGGACATCCCGCCATCGCCATCACCGACCACGGAGTGGTGCAGTCCTTCCCCGATGCCTACAACGCCTCGGGCCGAGGGGAGAAAATTAAGGTGCTCTACGGCGTGGAGGCCTACTATCAAAACGACGTGGACGAGCGGGTGTCGGTGCACGGCCCCGGGGACATGCCTCTGGATGGAGAGTTTATCGCCTTTGACCTGGAGACCACCGGACTGGACCCCAACACGGATGCCATCATTGAAATTGGCGCTGTGCGTATGCGGGGGGCGGAGGTTCTGGAGCACTACTCCACCTTTGCAGACCCCGGCCACCCCTTGAGCCCCAAGACGGTGTCCCTGACCAGCATCACCGACGAGATGGTGCGGGGCGCCCCCAAGCCCGCCCAGGCGGTGGCGGATTTCCTGGCTTGGGCTGGGGATACCCCCCTGGTGGCCCACAATGCGGAGTTTGATACCGGCTTTGTCCGGGCCTACTGCCAGAGAGCGGGCCGGGAGTTTGACCCCCTCTATTTTGATACCCTCATTTTGACCCAGTACCTGTGCCCTCAGCTGAACAACCACAAGCTGGACACCGTGTCCACCCACCTGGGACTGCCTCCCTTCCACCACCACCGGGCAGACGACGACGCCGCCATCTGCGGCCAGATTTTTGCCGCCATGATTCCCATGCTGAAAGAGCTGGGGGTGGAGCGGGTATCCCAGATCAACGGAGCCTTGGCTGGGAAGAAGCGGGGCGGACGGGGCCGCCGCAGCGCCAACCACCTCATATTGCTGGCCAAGAACCAGACAGGCCTGCGCAACCTCTACAAGCTGGTGTCCCTGTCCCACCTGGAGCACTTCAACCGCTTCCCCATCATGCCCAAGTCCATCATCAACGAGAACCGGGAAGGGCTCATTGTGGGCTCTGCCTGTGAGGCGGGAGAGCTGTTCCGGGCGGTGGTGGACGGCAAGGACGACCGGGAGTTGGAGCGCATTGCCTCCTGGTATGACTATTTGGAGATTCAGCCCCTGTCCAACAACGCCTACATGCTCCGGCCGGACAAGGAGGGGCGGCGCATTGCCCAGTCCCTGGAGGACCTGCGCAACTTTAACCGGAAGATCGTGGAGCTGGGCCACAAGCTGGGCAAGCCAGTGTGCGCCACGGGCGACGTCCACTTTACCGACCCGGAGGAGGAGATTTACCGCCACATCCTTCTGGCTGCCAAGGAGTTTGACGACGCCGACAGCGAGAACCCCCTGTATTTCCGCACCACTGACGAGATGCTGAAAGAGTTTGCCTATCTGGGGGCAGAGACCGCCCATGAGGTGGTTATAGAGAGCCCGGCTCTGGTGGCCTCCTGGTGCGACAACGTGCGGCCTCTGCCCGACGGCCTGTTTACCCCCAAGCTGGAAAACTCCGAGGGCGAGCTGAAGGACCTGGTGTGGGGTAAGGCTCACGCCCTGTATGGAGAGAACCCGCCCCAGATCGTGGTGGACCGCATCAACGCTGAGCTGAAAGATATCATCGGCTGTCACTACGACGTCATCTACATGTCCGCCCAGAAGTTGGTGCAGAACTCCCTGGAGCACGGCTACCTGGTGGGCTCACGTGGTTCGGTGGGGTCCTCCCTGGTGGCCTTCATGTCTGGCATCACCGAGGTAAACTCGCTGCCCGCCCATTACCGCTGCCCCAACTGCAAGCACTCTGACTTCGACTACGCCGTAGAGCACGGCTATGGCTGCGGCGCTGATATGCCGGACATGAAGTGCCCGGTGTGCGGGGCGGACTACGCCAAGGACGGCTTCAACATCCCCTTTGAGACCTTCCTGGGCTTCGGCGGCGACAAGGTGCCGGATATCGACTTGAACTTCTCCGGTGAATACCAATCCAGCGCCCACAAGTACACCTTTGAGCTCTTCGGCAGCAATCACGTGTTCCGAGCCGGCACCATCGGCACGGTGGCGGAGAAGACCGCCATTGGCTACGTGCGCAAGTACCTGGAGCGGGTGGGCCGCTACAACGTGCCCTTTGCCGAGGTGCTGCGCCTGGCCCGTGGATGTATGGGGGTCAAGCGCACCACCGGACAACACCCCGGCGGCATGGTGGTTATCCCACAGGACAAGGAGATCTACGACTTCTGCCCGGTGCAGCACCCGGCCGACGACAAGGACTCGGACATCATTACCACCCATTTCGAATATCACTCCATGGAGTCCAACCTCTTGAAGCTGGACATGCTGGGCCACGATGACCCTTCCATGATTCGTATGCTCCAGGACATCACCAAGGTGGACCCTCAGAAAATTCCCTTGGACGACCCGGACACCATGAGTCTGTTTACTACTTCTGAGAAGCTAGGATTCATGGATGACCCCATCCTGGGCCCCACCGGAGCGGTGGCCATCCCCGAGTTCGGTACCTCCTTCGTGCGTGGCATGCTGGAGGACACCCACCCCAACCAGTTCGACATTCTGGTGCGTCTGTCTGGCTTCTCCCACGGCACCGACGTGTGGCTGGGCAACGCCAAGGACCTCATCACTTCGGGCACTGCCCAGGTTAACGAGGCCATCGGCTGTCGTGACGATATTATGATCTTCCTTATCTCCAAGGGCTTCAAAGACACCCGGGCCTTTAAGATCATGGAGTCGGTGCGAAAGGGCAGAGGTCTGCCCGAGGGGGCCGAGGACGAGATGAAGGAGCATGGGGTACCCCAGTGGTACATTGACTCCTGTAAGAAGATTGCCTACCTGTTCCCCAAGGCCCACGCCGTGGCCTACGTGATGATGGCCTTCCGCATCGCCTGGTATAAGGTGCATCGGCCCCTGGCGTTCTACGCCGCCTACTTCTCCATCCGGGCCAAGGCCTTTGATGAGAAGTACATGTGCCGAGGCATTGAGGTGGTCAAGCAGAAGATGAAGGAGATTCAGGCCAAGAAAAACGCCAAGGATAAGGCGGACCGCCCCTCTGCGGTGGAAGAGGACATGCTGGTGACCTTGGAAGTGTGCTACGAGTTCTATCTCCGTGGCCTCACCTTCGCCCGCATGGATATCTCTCGCTCCCACGCCATCAACTTCCTGGTGGACGAGGAGCGCAACGCCCTCATCCCGCCCTTTACTTCGGTGGCTGGCCTGGGTGAAACCGTGGGCTGGGACATCATGGAGAAGCGAAAGGGGAAGACCTTCATCTCCATTGAGGAGTTCTCCCTGGCCTGTACCAAGGTGTCCAACACCCATCTGCAACAGTTGAAAGAGGCGGGGGCCTTTGGCGACCTGCCGGACAGCAGCCAGTTTTCTTTCTTTTAATCCTATGACAAAGCCCCCTTATGTAGGGGGCCTTGTCATACCCCCCGTTGACAATCGGTCGATTCTGTGGTATATTCACTACACTAGCGAGCTAAAGAAAGGCTGGAAACACCATGAACATACACTTCAATACCCCAGAGGGGACCCGGGACCGGCTCTTTGCCGAGTGCCTGGAGCGGCGTCAGGTGCAGAGTGCCCTGGTGGACTTGTTCCGCCGCCGGGGCTATGCAGAGGTTATCACTCCCGAGGTGGAGTTTTATGACCTGTTTGTCCACTCGGGGAGTCCGTTGCCCCAGGAGACCATGCTGAAAATCATTGACCGATCGGGCAAGATCATGGTCATGCGCCCGGACACCACCACCCCCATTGCACGGCTGGCGGCCACCAAGCTGAAGACTTTGCCGCTGCCCCAGCGGCTGTACTACGATCAGACCGTGTTCCGCTCTGGGAATGCCCACGAGGGTGGCAGCAGCGAGATTGCCCAGTGTGGCGTGGAGATGCTGGGTGCCACGGGGATGAAAGCGGACCTGGAGATGATTACCCTGGCGGTGGACGCCCTGCGGGCCTGTGGCCTCAGCGGATTCCACATCGAGGTGGGCCATGTGGGCTTTTATCAGGACCTGGCCAGCCGCATGAACATGCCCCAGGAGGAGCAGGAGCGGATGCGGCTGCTCATTGAGGGCAAGAACTACGCCGTCCTCAACGACTTCCTGGAGCCCTATTCCGCCCAACCCGATTGTGCCGCCCTCCGCCGCCTGCCCTACTTGTTCGGCGGGGCAGAGGTGCTGGAGGAGGCCCGGACGCTGGCCGGGGCGTGTACCAGCCTGGACTATCTGGAGCTTTTGTACCGGGAGCTGTGCCAGGCGGGGTATGGCGACTGGGTGCAATTTGATCTGGGTCTGGTCCATCAGATTGACTACTATACGGGCGTGGTGTTCCGAGGCTACGCCAACGGGGCAGGGGCCCCGGTGCTGTCCGGTGGCCGATATGACAACCTGGTGGAGTTGTTCGGCAGACGGGCAGAGGCCACGGGCTTTGCCGTGGACGTGGACGCTGTGGGCGGCTGCCTGGAGGTAGAGGTGCCCCAACTGCGCACCGTCATCCACTATGAGAGCGGCATGCTGGGACGGGCGCTGGAGGTCATGGACCGCCTGCCCGCCGGCACCTGTGAGCTGTCCCCCTGCCGCACCCTGTCCAGCACCATGAATTTGGCCAGTGAGAAGGGTGCCTTGCAAGTGCTGTGCCTGGACAATTCCGGAGAGAGGTGGTTGGAGGTATGAGTCAGCGACTGAGAATCGCCCTGACCAAGGGGCGTCTGCAAGACAAATCGGTGGAGCTGTTTGAGAAGATAGGGCTGGACTGCACCCCCATCCGGCATCCCGGACGGCGGCTCATCCACTCGGTACCCAACTACCCCTTGGATGCGGTGCTGGCCAAGGCCCCCGATGTCATCACCTATGTGGAGCACGGGGTGTGTGATTTGGGTATTGTGGGCAAGGACACCATTCTGGAAAAGGGGGGCGCCTTCTACGAGGTTCTGGATTTGGGCTTTGGGCGGTGTCGGTTTGCCCTGGCCGTGAAAGAGGGCACCGACTTCTACGCCACCTATAAGACCCGCCGAGTGGCCTCCAAGTACCCCGCTGTCACCCGGGCGTTCTTTGAGCGCAAGGGAATGGACGTGGACATTATCAAGATTGAGGGCAGCGTGGAGCTGGCTCCCATCTTGGGGCTGGCTGACGGCATCGTGGATATCGTGGAGACGGGGGCCACCCTGAAAGAGAATGGCCTCACCCCCATCGAGGATGTGGCCCAGGTGTCTGCCCGGCTTATTGTGAATACCGCCAGCATGAAGCTGCACAAACAGGAGATTTTAGACTTCATCCAGCAGTGCCAGGCCAACCTGTCCGGCACTTGAGAGAAAAGGGGAGACGGATATGTTGGAATTGGTGGTGGCCGGAGAGGGCCGAGAACAGGAGAAATTGGCGTCCATGCGCTCCCGTGCCGCCCAGACTGGGGCGGAGATTCAGCGCAGTGTGGCGGCCATCATGGAAGATGTGCGGGCCCGGGGCTACGAAGCGGTGGAGGAGTACTCCGTGAAATTTGACCAAAACCCGCCCCGAGAGGTGTCCATGGAGGAGCTGGAGCAGGCGGCGGGGCGGATTGCCCCGGACCTGCTGGCTGCCCTCCAGCGCAGCGCCCAGCACATCCGGGCCTATCAGCAGGAGCTGTTGAGCGAGGTGCAGATGGGCCTTCGTCTGTGGGACAGCCCCAGCGGGGGCAAGGTGGGGCGGCTGGTCCGCCCCTTGCAGCGGGTGGGGGTGTACGTCCCCGGTGGCCGTGCTGCCTACCCCAGCTCGGTGCTCATGAATGTGATTCCTGCCAAGGTGGCGGGGGTGGAAGAGGTCATTATGGTCACGCCCCCCACCGAGAACCTCAGCGATGTGGTACTGGCCGCCGCGTGGGTGGCGGGGGTGGACCGCTGCATCGCCGTGGGCGGCGCCCAGGCCGTGGCCGCCCTCACCTATGGGGCGGGCTTTATCCCTCAGGTGGACAAGCTGGTGGGACCGGGCAACGCATTTGTGGCGGAGGCCAAACGCATGGCCTACGGCAACCTGGACATTGACATGGTGGCGGGTCCCTCCGAGGTGCTGGTCATTGCCGACAAGACCGCCAACCCCTGCCACATGGCCGCTGACCTGCTTAGCCAGGCCGAGCACGACCCCCTGGCCTCGGCAGTGCTCCTCACCGACAGCATGGAGCTGGCCCAGGCGGTACAGAAAGAGATCACCCGCCAGCTGGGCTATTTAAGCCGCCGGGAGATCATGGAGCAGTCCCTGCGGGACTTCGGCTGCGCCATTGTCTGCCCCGACTTGGAGACCTGTGCAAAACTGGCCGATCAGGTGGCCCCGGAGCACATGGAGATTGTTACGGAGAATCCCCGTCAAGTGCTGGAGCTGGTACACAACGCTGGAGCTATCTTCCTGGGGGGCAATACCCCGGAGCCTCTGGGGGATTACATGGCAGGGCCGGACCACGTGCTACCCACAAGTGGCACCGCCCGGTTTTTCTCCCCTTTGTCGGTGGACTCTTTTGTGAAAAAGACCAGTGTACTGGAGTATGGCCGAGAGGACTTAGAGCGGGTGAAGGATGAGATCATCACCCTGGCCCAGTCCGAGCACCTCACCGCCCACGCCAACTCCATCCAGGTGCGCTTTGCAGAGGAGGACTGACCATGAGATGCGCAGAAATCAGCCGTAAGACCAAGGAGACGGATATTTCCCTCTCCCTCTGCCTGGAGGGGGGAGCGGTGTCCGTGTCCACGGGCATCGGATTTTTTGACCATATGCTCACTGCCCTGGCCTTTTACGCCGGGTGGGGGCTCACCCTCCGGGTGGAGGGGGACCTGTATGTGGACGGCCACCACACCGTGGAGGACACGGGCATTGTGTTGGGTCAGGCCTTTCGCCAGGCCCTGGGGGATAAGATGGGCATCCGCCGGTTCGGCACCGCCTATGTGCCCATGGACGAGGCCCTGTGCCGCACGGTGCTGGACTGCTCCAACCGCCCCTATCTGGTGTTCCAGGCAAACATGCCTCAGCCCATGATCGGGGGTTATGACAGCTGTTTGACCAAGGAATTTATGCAGGCCTTCGCCGTCCACGGCGGCATTACCCTCCACCAGACCTGCGAGTACGGGGACAACGCCCACCACATCACCGAGGCCTTGTACAAATCCCTGGGCATGGCCCTGAAGGAGGCCGCCCAGGTGGTGGGCAGCGGTGTGACCTCCACCAAAGGGGTACTCTAAAGAAACGAGGAAGCGCTATGAGCTATACCGCCATTGTAGACTACGGGGTGGGGAACCTGAAAAGCGTCTCCAACGCCCTGACCTACGTGGGTCTTGACAACCGCATCACTGGAGAGCCCCAGGAGCTGGAGCGGGCCAATTCCATTCTGCTTCCCGGCGTGGGGGCATTCCCGGACGCCGCCCGCAAACTGCGCCAGACTGGTCTGGATCAGGCCATTGTCCGCATGGGACAGGACAAGCCGGTGCTGGGCATCTGCCTGGGCATGCAGCTGCTCTTTGCCCAGGGAGAGGAAGGGGAGACCTGTTCCGGACTGGGGGTCATCCCCGGCACGGTCCAGCGCATGGAAACCGACTACAAGCTGCCCCACATCGGCTGGAACAGTCTGTCCTTTCCCAACCCCTCGCCCCTGTTCCGAGGGCTGAGGGAAGGGGCGTGGGTGTACTTTGTCCACTCCTTTTCTGGACGGGCAGCCGATCCCAGCCAGGTGATCGCCTCCACGGACTACGGCATGGAGGTGGTGGCCGCCGTGCAAAACGGCAACTTTTTCGGCACCCAGTTCCACCCGGAGAAGAGCGGGGATGTGGGCCTGGAAATCCTAAAGAATTTTGGAGCGATGAACCCATGATCATATTACCAGCCATTGATTTGAAGGATGGGGCCGTGGTACGGCTCTACAAAGGTAGCTTTGACACGGTGCACCAGGTGGCCACCGACCCGGTGACCGTGGCCCGGGCCTTTCAGGAGGCCGGGGCAACCTGGATTCACATGGTTGACCTGGACGGGGCCCGGGACGGCGTGCGCCGCAATGGCCAGCTGGTGCAGGCGGTGGCAGCCCTGGGGCTCCAGGTGGAGCTGGGGGGCGGCATCCGCTCCATGGAAGACCTGGACGCCGTGTTTGCCCTGGGGGTAACCCGGGCGGTGATTGGGTCCGCTGCCGTCTCCAACCCAGAGCTGGTGGCCCAGGCCATCGCCACCTATGGGGCCGACCGCATCGCCGTGGGCATTGACGCCCGGGACGGCAAGGTGAAGACCGCCGGCTGGGAGGTGGACTCCGGGCTGGACTATCTGGACTTTGCAAAGCAGATGGAGAAACTTGGTGTAAAGAGAATCATCTTTACGGACATTGAGACGGATGGTATGCTGTCTGGCCCATCCTTTGGCCGCCTGCAACAGCTACAGAAAGCGGTGTCTTGCCAGCTCATTGCCTCCGGTGGCGTGTCCTGCAACCAGGATATCGTGGACCTGGAGCGCCTGGGGGTATACGGGGCCATCATTGGCAAGGCCTACTACGCCGGGGCCATCGATCTGGCCCAGGCGGTGAAGGACGGTGGAGCCCAATGCTAGCCAAACGCATCATCCCCTGCCTTGACGTGCGGGACGGACGGGTGGTGAAGGGGGTCAACTTCGTCAATATCCGGGACGCCGGGGACCCGGTGGAGCTGGCCCGATACTACTCCGACCAGGGGGCGGATGAGATTGTCTTTCTGGACATCACCGCCACCAGCGACGCCCGGGACACCGTGGAGGACGTGGTGGAGCGCACCGCCAGCCAGGTGTTTGTCCCCCTCACCGTGGGAGGCGGCATCCGCACGGTGGAGGATTTCCGCCGCCTGCTGCGTGCCGGGGCGGACAAGATTTCCGTCAACTCCTCGGCGGTGAAAAATCCTCAGCTCATAGCCGACGCCGCCCAGCTCTTCGGCTCTCAGTGCGTGGTGCTGGCCATTGACGCCAAGCGACGGGAAGAGGGCTGGTTTGAGGTGGTGGTGGCGGGTGGCCGGATTCCCACCGGGCTGGACGCCGTGGAGTGGGCCGAGCGGGGCCAGGAGCTGGGGGCGGGAGAAATCCTCCTCACCTCCATGGACGCCGACGGCACCAAGGCGGGGTTTGACCTGGAGTTGACCCGGGCGGTGACCAGCGCTGTGACCATCCCGGTGATTGCCTCGGGGGGCTGTGGGGAGTTGAGCCACTTCGCCCAGGTCTTTGAGGAGACTGGGTGCGACGCTGCTCTGGCGGCCAGCCTGTTCCACTTTGGGGAGCTCACGGTTCCCCAGGTGAAAGAATACCTCCGGGAGCAGAAGATCCCGGTACGAGAGAGGGGAGAGGGCCATGTTTGATCTGGATTTGCTCTTTCAAAAGTCAGACCTCATCCCGGTGATCATCCAGGATTCGGATACCCGCCAGGTGCTGATGCTGGGCTTTACCAACCGGGAGGCGGTGGAGAAGACCCTGGAGACCAAAACCGCCTGGTTCTGGAGCCGCAGCCGCCAGAAGCTGTGGAACAAGGGGGAGAGCAGCGGGCACTTCCTCTATGTCAACGAGATTTTTACCGACTGCGATACCGATACCCTGTTGTATCTGTGTACCCCCAAAGGCCCCACCTGTCACACCGGGGCCACCAGTTGTTTTTTCCGGGAAATCGAAGTATAATCAACCTGTACCATGGAATACGATAAGGAGAGGATTCCCATGAATGATACCATGCAGAGCCTGTACTCGGTGGTTCTGGACCGCAAGGCCAATCACCAGGAGGGCTCCTATACCTGCTACCTGTTTGACAAGGGGCTGGATAAGATCCTTAAAAAGGTGGGGGAGGAGTGTGCGGAGACCATCATCGCCGCTAAAAATGGCGTGAAAGAGGACACCGTGGGCGAGATTTCCGACCTCATCTATCACCTGATGGTGATGATGGCCCAGCAGAACATCCCTCTGGAGGATGTGATGGCCGAGCTGGACCGCCGCAGTTTGAAAATTGGAAATTTGAAAACCATGAAACAAGTGGATCGGGAGACCTGATATGCAACAGTATGGTTCTTTTAACCCCAGTGAGTTTGACAGCAGCTATGCGGCCGGAGGGCTGACCCTCAACCGCTATATTTCCCGCACCTTTGGCTGGATGTTCCTGGGCCTTATGGTCACCTTTGCGCTGGCCTGGTACATGGCTGCCAGCGGCCTGGTGATACGGCTGCTGATGACCACGCCCTCCATTTTGATGATACTGCTGGTGGCGGAAATCGCCGTGGTTTTGGTCTTCTCCGCCCGCCTGCATAAGCAGTCGGTGCTTGTGAGCCGAGGCCTGTTTTTCATCTACTCCATCCTCAATGGCGTGGTATTCTCCGTCTATTTTGTGGCCTTTGATGTGGCGGCGCTGATTTTGGTCTTTGGGTTGACCGCCCTCTTTTTCGGCGGCTTTGCCCTGTATGGCCGATTCACCCACACGGACTTAGCTCGTCTGCGTCCTTTGATTTTCGGCGGGCTGATCTTCCTGGTCATCAGCGGTTTGGTGCTGATGCTCTTTGATATCCGTGCGATGGATCGACTGGTGTGTATGGTGGGGCTTGTGATTTTCCTGTGTGCCACCGCCTATGACACCCAGAAGATCAAGAAGAACTACGAGTATTTCAGCCATGATGTGGCGCTGCTGGAGCGGGCCTCGATTTACTCCGCTCTCCAGCTGTATTTGGATTTCATCAACCTGTTTTTGTATCTCCTGCGCTTTCTGGGTTCCAGAAGCCGACGGTAATTCAAAAGGATGTGTCGCAAAACGTAAGTTTTGTGGCACATCCTTTTTTACTCTCAACAGCAAAAACGAATCCAGTATGTGGAACTTCCGCAGCGTTTTGGGCATGCAAAAGCCAG